>NZ_CP102578.1:11582500-11590000 GCF_042230915.1 Archangium gephyra
GTGCGCGCCCGTCACCGCGCCGGCTCCGCCGCGCCTCGTGGAGGGCGGGCGCTACTCGGTGGACTTCGCCGTCCACGTCGCCCTCCAGAAGTATGGCTTCCACCTGCCGCTGGCGGGCCAGGAGCGCATGTTTGAGCGCGAGGGCCTGGTGGTAGATAGCCAGACTCTATGGGACCAGCTCAACGCACTGGCCCACCACCTGCAGCCCAGTTACGAGGCGCTGCCCGCGGTTGTCTTCTCCTCCCCGCTCATCCACGCGGACGAGACGCACTGGTACATGCTGAACAAGGGGCCGGGCAAGAAGTGGTACGCGTGGACGGTGGCCTGTGCGGACGCGGTGTACCACCGGATTCTGCCCAGTCGCTCCGGAGCTGTACTCGGTGACTACGCGGGCGTCGTCATGGTGGATGGCTACGCCGCCTACCAGACGGCGACGAAGTCCGGTGCGGATGGGCCGGCCTCCTGCTCGCTGGTGTTTTGCTGGGCCCACGTGCGACGCAAATTCGTGGAGGCCGAGAAGGTGGCCCCCGTGTGCGCCGAGGTGCTGGCTCTCATTGGCCAGCTGTATGCCATTGAGGCCGACCTGCCCGACCCGTACGCGCTCAGGGGCGAGCAACAGACGGCGGCGCTCGCTCAGCGGCTCGCGGTGCGACAAAAGAGAAGTCCGCCCCGCTGGTGGCTGCAATCCGCGAGTGGGCACTCGCTCAGCGCTCGCTGCCGGGCAGCGCTCCGCGCAAGGCACTCGAGTACATGCTGGAGCTGTGGAGCGGGCTGACCGTCTTCCTTTCCAATGCCTGGGTGCCGCTGGACAACAACCTGGTGGAGCACCAGCTGCGCGACATGGTGGTGGGCCGCAAGAATCACTACGGCTCCAAGTCGCTGCGCGGCACCGAGGTGGCGGCCCTCTTCTACTCGCTGATTGAGACGGCCCGCCTACGCGGTGAGGACCCGGGGTGCTACCTGCTGCGTGCCGCGCTCGCCGCCATCGACAATCCCGGCACCGTCACGCTCCCGTCCAGCTCTGACTGACGTCTCCGCGCTCTGCCTCGATGCCCGACGACTCATCCTCGCCTTGTCCAGACGGGGCGCGGCGAGCTGTTACGTTGGAGCGGCCCCCGCCGCGCTTCCTCCTACCGACCGGGAGCAGATCCTTCACCACCTGCGCGCGCCCCCTGCCCGGCAACCTCCGGGACCTGCTGCGGCTAGCCTACCACCTCGTCGCCGAGCTGGGTGACCCAGAGCGCCACCGCGCTCCCGCCGAGTGCGTCGAGCAGGCTCACCAGCCTCACCGCCCCCGCCTCCCAAAGCCTCGAGCGCGCCCTGGCCGCCGCCTTCGCCCGCAACGCGCCGCTCGAAACCGTACGCCCATGACCCCCTGCTGCTGCAGCACATCGGCATGGCCTTCCAGTCATACTTGGCGAGGGAGATCAGCCGCCTCGCCGAGGCCCGGGGCGTCGCCGAGTCCACCCTCTACACCAGCATCACTGACCGCCCCCTGCGCAACTGGAAGAAGGCCTCCGCCCCGCCTCGCCATCCTCCCCGCAGCTCCTCGAATCTCCAGTGCAAACGGCGCGCGGACCCTCGTCCGGCGCGCTGGCATCGACTTCGCTCCGCGTTCCTCGCATCTGGCTGCCCACGCCAGCAGGAGCCCTGCATATCAACGACCGCCGCATCCCCCAATCCTCCCGAAGTCCTCCGCCCCCACCGCACTGACCCGCCACGCCCGCGAGCAGATGCGCCTGCGCGGCCTCTCCGAAGAAGCCCTCGAGCTCACGCTCGCGTTCGGCCGCATCGTCTGGACTCGCGGCGCGCAAATCTTTGCCATCGGCCACCGCAAGGTGCGACGTTTTGCCTAAGCCCAAGAGGGGGTGGACTTGTCTCGCTACGAGGGTGGCCAGGTCGTCTGCACGCGGGCGGGCACCATCCTCACCGCGTACCGCAACCGTGACTTCTGCGGCCTGCGCCCCGCCCTCCGCCGTGGGCGCGCCCGCCCCGTCCGCTCTCCCCACCGCCCCCGCGACCCCGGAACCGCCCTCTCTCTGCCAGGAGCACCCTTCCCCGCCCCCTGCCTGTCATTGTCATCGAGGGCATCAGCAGAAGCATGGCGGAGGGAGGGAAGATCCAGGCGTTGAACGCGGCGGTGAAGGACATGCTCTCCTCCGCGGACGAGGAGGACGTCCAGGCCCAGATTCACGTGGCCATCATCACCTTCGGCCGGGACGGCGCCCGGCTGCACCGACTCCTTACCCCGGCGGCCCAGGCACAATCGCAGGACATGCCCGCCGATGGCAGGACGCCCAAGGGGGCCGCCTTCGAGCCAGGCGCTGGAGCTCGTCGAGGATCGCTCCCGCCGGCCCGGCCGGGCCTCCCGTCTCCCCCTCGTACTCGTCTCGAATGGTATCCCCACCGCGACGAGAGCAAGCCCTCCCTCGTGCGGCTGCTGGAGTCCGATCGGGCCTCGAAGGCCGAACGCATGGTGCTGCCAATTGGCTCGAGGCTGAGTTGCAAGCCCTGCCCGCGAAGCTCTTGGAGGTGCACGCCGGCTGGGTCAAGGACGTGGAGCCCCTGCGGCAGCGGCTGGAGGAGGCGCACCAGGCCCGCGAGGAACTGGGGATGGAACGGGCCGGGCGGCGGCGCCGGGCCGAACAGGAGCAGGAGCAGGAGCGCCAGCGCGTCCACAAGTCACGCAAGACGCATCTGCCGCGGGAGTTTGCCCGTGTGCCGTCGGGGGAGCCTCACGCTCATCGAGGTGCAGGCGGGTTGGTGCGATCGGGACGCGCTGCTCGGCCACTTCAACGCCTTCGAGGGGCGCATTACGAGAGCGACTTCCTCCAGGTGCTGTACAAGGCCCAGCCCCCCGCGTTCAAGGATCGGCTCTGTCTGATCGTCCTGGACGGGATGACCCTGTCACGGCCGGAGCAGTATTTCGCCAACCTGCTCGCCCAGCTCGAGCAGCCCGAGGCGAAGCGGAAGTTGCGGCTGGTGACGGCTCCCACCCAGAAACCGCCCCAGCACTTTCGCGACAGGCCCACCCTGGCGCTCCCGAAAAACGCGTGGTTCATCGGCACCGCCAACCATGACGAGACGACGGTCGAGTTCGCGAACAAGACGTACGATCGTGCGCACGTGATGGAGCTGCCCGGAGTCGGCAGGCCTTTCAAGCCAAGCGCCGCTCCGAGCGTCCTCCGGTGTCATACAAGGCCCATGTTGGTCGCTCTCGGGGAAGCCCGGCAAGAAGCATGCGGCTGGCGCGAGGACGGTGGCCAGGGTGGATCAGCACCTGTCTCCCCCGTGCTGGACACACACTTCCATGTGGGCTGGGGCAACCGGTTGGAGCGGCAGATCGCGGACTTCGTGCCCGTGGTGCTGGCCAGCGAAGGAACCGAGCTGGAAGCCGCCGATCACCTCTTCGCGACCAAGTTGCTGCGAAAGATTCGTGGGCGCCATGAGACCCAGCAGGAGGACCTGGATGCGCTTGGATGAAGCGGTGCGGAAGGCCTTCAAGAGCCTGAGCCCCCAGAATCGCTGAAGCTCATCAAGGACGAGCAGCTGCAGCGCCAGCGCGGGTTCTACGAGGCCTTCGAGGCTTTCGGTCGGCGTGCTTCTCACCTGCCGCGTGCTGAAGGACTTTGGCTGCCCCACGGGACGCAGAGGTGACGCGTCGCGGACGCCCACCGCTGCAATTGACCGCGGAAGACGGACGCCCCGTGGAGCTCCAGTGGCAGCAGGGGGGAAACTGGGTGCTCCGAGAGCCAGGAAAACAACCTCTCTCTCTGCGCTTCATCTCCCTGCCCGGCCTCTCCCGAGACTCACCGCACCCCGGAAGCCATTGCGTGCCTGCTCGACTGGCTCGCCCCCCCGGCACTCGAACTGCCGCCGTTCGGGCGAGCTGGAGTTCACGGCCTCAGCCAGGCGCCGGCGCAGCGCGACTGGATGGAGTGCCTGCGTGCTGGCGAAAGACAGGAGCCCGCAAAGGCGAAGGCCCCGAGTCTTCACGAATGTGAGGACTCGGGGCCTTCAAAAAAAATCCGGCAGCGACCTACTCTCCCGCGCGGTTTCCCGCGGAGTACCATCGGCTCTGGAGGGCTTAACTTCCGTGTTCGGGATGGGAACGGGTGGGACCCCTCCGACATAGCCACCGGAAAACATGTGACGCGTGCATACAAAGGGTAGTTTTCAATTTCTAGCTGGAGAAGCTGGTGCCTTCTTCCGGGCCCGGCGCCGCTCTTCGGGAGCGCGCTCGGGGCCTCGACCTTGGACTCGAATCCCCCGCTCCTCCCCGGTGGGGTGGAGCTCGTGAGAGATTGAGGTAAAGTAAGCCGCACGACCAATTAGTACCGGTTAGCTCAACGCGTTACCGCGCTTACACACCCGGCCTATCAACGTCGTAGTCTTCGACGGGTCTTCAGGGGCTTGCGCCCGGGATACCTGTTCTTGAGGTCGGTTTCCCGCTTAGATGCTTTCAGCGGTTATCCAATCGACACATGGCTACCCAGCGATGCCTCTGGCGAGACAACTGGTACACCAGCGGTGTCTCCAACCCGGTCCTCTCGTACTAAGGTCAGAGCCTCTCAAGTATCCTACGCCCACAGCAGATAGGGACCAAACTGTCTCACGACGTTTTGAACCCAGCTCGCGTACCGCTTTAATTGGCGAACAGCCAAACCCTTGGGACCTGCTCCAGCCCCAGGATGCGATGAGCCGACATCGAGGTGCCAAACCTCCCCGTCGATGTGAACTCTTGGGGGAGATAAGCCTGTTATCCCCGGAGTACCTTTTATCCGTTGAGCGATGGCCCTTCCATTCAGGACCACCGGATCACTATGACCTGCTTTCGCACCTGCTCGACCTGTCGGTCTCGCAGTCAAGCTCCCTTATGCCATTGCACTCGACGCCCGGTTTCCAATCGGGCTGAGGGAACCATCGCGCGCCTCCGTTACATTTTGGGAGGCGACCGCCCCAGTCAAACTACCCACCAGACAGTGTCCCAACTCCCGATAAGGGGGCATGGTTAGACACCAGAATCCGACAGGGTGGTATTTCACCGTTGCCTCCACCGAACCTAGCGGCCCGGCTTCAAAGGCTCCCACCTATCCTACACAGTCGAACCCTAGTGTCACTGTCAAGTTGTAGTAAAGGTTCACGGGGTCTTTCCGTCTTGCTGCGGGTAAACTGCATCGGCACAGCTATTTCAATTTCGCTGAGTCCCTCTCCGAGACAGTGCGGAAGTCGTTACTCCATTCGTGCAGGTCGGAACTTACCCGACAAGGAATTTCGCTACCTTAGGACCGTTATAGTTACGGCCGCCGTTTACTGGGGCTTCGGATCATCGCTTCGCCTTGCGGCTGACGAATCCCCTTAACCTTCCAGCACCGGGCAGGAGTCAGACCCTATACGTCGGCTTCTTGCCTTCGCAGAGTCCTGTGTTTTTGGTAAACAGTCGCTACCGCCATTTCTCTGCAACCTCTCTCGGCTTCGGCTGTACGCCTACACCTACCAGAGGCCCACCTTCTTCCGAAGTTACGGTGGAAATTTGCCTAGTTCCTTGGAGGAGAGTTCTCTCAAGCGCCTTAGGATTTTCTCCTCACCCACCTGTGTCGGTTTGCGGTACGGACACCCTGTAGACTCCCCGCGGAACTTTTCTTGGAAGCCGAGCATCAACGACTAATCCCTTGCGGGACGCCATGGGGTCTCGGGGATAGCTGCCGCGCCTTTTCATCGTACGCGACACCCCTACGCCTTTGGACTGGCACAACCACCGGCCAGCTCGTCTAGCTTTCTCCGTCCTTCCTCGGTTCAACGTCTACAAGATGGCGCAGGAATATTAACCTGCTTTCCATCACCTACGCCTTTCGGCCTCGGCTTAGGTTCCGGCTAACCCTGGGAAGATTAACTTGACCCAGGAAACCTTGGGTTTACGGCGAGGGGGTTTCTCACCCCCTTTATCGCTACTCATTTCGGCATCAGCACTCGCAACCACTCCAGCAGCCCTTGCGGTCTACCTTCGCCGTAGTTGCAACGCTCCCCTACCACTGCATGCGCCTGACGCATGCAATCCGAAGCTTCGGCGCTAGTCTTGAGCCCCGTTACATTTTCGGCGCGGCCTGTCTCGACCAGTGAGCTATTACGCTTTCTTTAAAGGATGGCTGCTTCTAAGCCAACCTCCTGGTTGTCAATGACCTGCCACATCCTTTCTAGTGTTCACTTAGACTAGACTTGGGGGCCTTAGCTGTCGGTCTGGGTTATTCCCCTCTTGCCAATGGACGTTATCACCCACTGACTGCTTCCCGGGCTAACAATTACTGGCATTCGGAGTTTGGTACGGTTTGGTAATCTGGTGAGACCCCTAGCCGTTCCAGTGCTCTACCTCCAGTATTGAATTACCCAAGACGATACCTAAATATCTTTCGGGGAGAACCAGCTATCACGGAGTTTGATTGGCCTTTCACCCCTACACACAGCTCATCCCAGAAATTTTCAACTTTCATGAGTTCGGTCCTCCATGAGGTGTTACCCTCACTTCAACCTGGCCATGTGTAGATCACCCCGCTTCGGGTTATAATGCACGCAACTGTAGTCGCCCATTTAGGACTCGCTTTCGCTCCGGCTCCACCTATCGGCTTAGCCTCGCTACGTACATTAAGTCGCCGAATCATGATGCAAAAGGTACGCCCTCGCACTGGGTTGCCCCGTAGTGCTCGGACTGCTTGTAGACATGCGGTTTCAGGTTCTTTTCATTCCCCTCACTGGGGTTCTTTTCACCTTTCCCTCGCGGTACTAGTCCACTATCGGTCGCCAAGGAGTATTTAGCCTTACCGGATGGTCCCGGCTGATTCAGGCAGGATTGCACGTGTCCCGCCCTACTTGGGTAACCCGCTCGGCCTCCACCAGTTTTCGCGTACGAGACTGTCACTCTCTCTGGTGCACCTTTCCAGGTGCTTCCGCTAACCGGCAAAGGTCCTACCGCGGACCCGCAACCCCGGTGCCACTTGCGTGGCACCGGTTTAGGCTGTTCCCGTTTCGCTCGCCACTACTCCGGGAATCACTCATTGTTTTCTTTTCCTCAGGGTACTGAGATGTTTCACTTCCCCTGGTTCGCTCCTTCGGCCCTATGTATTCAGGCCGAGGTAACGCGGTTTTCACCGCGCTGGGTTTCCCCATTCGGACATCTCCGGCTCAACGTTCGGTTGGCAACTCCCCGGAGCTTTTCGCAGCCACCCACGTCCTTCTTCGCCTCTTGGCACCTAGGCATCCACCGCACGCCCTTAGTAGCTTACTTACCTTAATCTCTCGCAAGCCCGCCTCCCGGCGGAGCCTCAGACTCGAGACCAAGGTCCAGGCCCCAGCTCTTCGCTGCGGACCCGGAAGAATGCATTTGCTTGAGCTCACCATGAAGACATGGTGAGTCGAACTTCTCTCAGCAGAAATTGAATTCTACCCTTCGTATGCACTTGTCAAAGAACGCTTCCAACCCAGTGGTTGGAAAACTTGTGGAGCTGA